>NZ_ATXB01000005.1 GCF_000421465.1 Methylohalobius crimeensis 10Ki | reverse complement strand
GATTCGCCGATCTCATCGACGATCAGCGGCAAATCGTTGAAGCATTCGGCGGTGGCTTCCAGTCCGTTATCGGTGGCGTTCCATCTTTGAATATAGGCGGCCGCGCCGCCGGCTTGCTGAGGGTCCGCGCTGTTGCCCCAAACGCTGGCGGCGGCTTGCAATAAGGTGGTCTTGCCCCGACTGGTGTTGCCGTGGAAGTGAAAACCGCCGGCCTCCACTTCGACCAGGTGACGCATGGGGGCGGCCAGGGCGGCGCAAACGGCAAAACGCACCAGGGAAGGGGCCTCGGCCACTGCCCATTGCCAGGCGTCGAACGTACCGCCGCGGCAAAAGGCATCGGCGGCGGTGTGCTGGTCGTGGGGTTGGTAGACGATCCGCTCCCCCTCGGGCGCCTTCAGGGTTCGATCCGGCAGCACGAAGGCCTGCCCGTGCCAACCGGTGACGGTGGCGGCGGTCAGGCGATCCTTAGGCGCGAAGGCCACCAGATATTGAAGTAAGGGGGTTTCCTTTCCGGAGACGATGGGAAGCCCACCCTCGGCCAGCAGTTGGGCGATTTCCCGGCCGCCGGTATGAAACATACTGGCGGGGATGGCGCGCTCATGTCGGTGGCCGTCGTGGTCCTCCCAAACCACCAGCCGCCCCCAGGATTCGCGCCTGCCGTCGCGGCTCAAGGCCTCCACCCAGATCGGCCGATGGGCCAGGGGTTGGGGTTCGCCATCGTCCCGAAGACGGAATACACCCCGGCGGTTGAGTAGGTGGCCGAAGGGGGCGGGGGGAATCCCCACTGCTTGCGCCACAGCCCCCTGTATTTGGGTTTTGACCGTCTCCAGTCCGGCGATTCCAGCCAGGTCGTTGAAATCCGTCGGCCTGGTGTCGGTATCCACCGCGCTGAAATCCGGCACACACCACGCCGCGCCAACGGCATCGGCGGCCCCTCGCGCCTTGGCGGCGCCCGGGTTGCCCTCGGTCCACTGGTCGTTGTCGCCGGCAATGACGATACCCGCCTTGGGGTATTGCTTCCGCAGGGCCTCGGCCACCGGTTTAAGATTCCCCGCGTCGAAGGCGGCAAAGGTCGGTAGACCGGTCGCCTCGTGGAGGCTGGCGGCGGTGGCGAAGCCTTCACAGATCACGATGCACTCGGGGGATTCCGGCAAGATGAGCGGTATGGGGAAGAAACAGCCGCGCTTTTTTCCTCCAGGGAGGAAACGCTTGTCTCCCTCACCGGTGATGGTTTGCAGCGTCCAGAGGGTGCCCCCGGCATCGATGCCCGGTATCACCAGCTTGTCGCCGTCCATCTTCGCGCCGTTTGGCCGGATCCGCTTCCGTTCCAGATAGGGATGATCGGCTTCGGCGGGTTTGGCTTCCCGCCATCGGTTCGATGCCCGGACGCTGACATCGGATTGCCGGCGTTCAATTTCCTGTTGCCGTTGTCGCTGGATTTCATCCAACCGTTTGGCGTGGGCGCGGCGTTCCTCCTGGTTCATTTCGGCGCGGTCCTTGGCGCACCAGCTTTGTGTGATGCCAGCGCGCCAGCAGCCGAAGGCGCCGGCCGGAATGCCATCCAGATGGAGCACATACCAGCCGGCGTCATCGTCCCGCTTGCCGGTGGTGGGAAAACGGTGAATCCGGCCGTCCGCATTAACTTGTTCCGGTGCGGGCAAGCCTGAATCCAGGATGGCGCGGCGGAATCGTTCAATATCTTGGGGATGGGTGGGGTATAATGTGTTGGTCATGGATGTCTTCGGCATATCATGGCTCCGATTGATATGAATTTTTTTGTAGCCCCATCCGCACTTGATCCGGATGGGGCTTTTTGTTTTTAGCGGCGAATGATGACTCGGATGGCCTCCAGGTTCGCGGATAGTTGCTCTCCGATTGCATTCAGCATCGACGAGTCCATGCCGGGAAAATCCCCGATCGCCAGCATATCGGCTATGGCTGCCGTGCGATCCAGCAGCGAATATATTGCGTCGTGGCGTCCCATATCCGCCGCCATCGGCGAATCGCTGCCCGCAATTAGGGCCAGGAGCAGTTCGTGTTCTTGGTCTGTTCTTTTTTGTGAGGTCATCACACACCTCCCCCCAGTTCGGCGGCCAGATGATCGGCCAGGGCCCGGCGCGCCCGGGCCAGAATCTCGGCAGCGTATCGGGCACCGCCACGGTCGAATCCTTGCTCGCGTAAGTCGCTTTCAATCTCCGATACCGCGATGATGCTACGACGCAAGCAATCCAGGCGTGCGATATCGTGGGATGACATTTGCGCGCGGCCTGTCCCCTGGCAGCTCGTGCATAACAACGAATTGGTGATGTCGCTGAGAGGATCGCAGCCGGTGCCTCGGCAATCTTCGCAATCATCGTGGTTGAAATCTGGATCCGCGCCGCTCCCTCGACAGGTCGCGCATATGGACGTATAGCGGACAGGTCCCGACGGCAGATCCCGAGATCCGTGGACGTGGCCGCTCCCGCCGCATTCTGGGCATTCCTGGCCCGGGCCTCGGTAGTTGGCCGGGATAATGTGACCGGTGCCGTTGCAATAGGTGCATCTGGTGGTGTCCTCGGCTTGCTCCAGCGGGGACGGCACCACCCGTCCATCCCGGGTTATCCAGGGGTAGTCATCGCCGTAGTAACCGGCTCCGGTCTGATCGCATTCGACGAAGCCTTGGTGGCCGTGGGCCTCAAATTCACGCTTGCCCTGCTCGAATGTCAGGCCGCGCATGATCGCCAACGGGCCATCGGGATAGGCCGCTCCGGTCGAGTCGTAGCCGCGATAATAGGTGAAGGTTAAGAGTTGGGGCTTGCGCGCAGTGGCGCGTTGGATTGAATTAGGCATGATTTGCCTCCGATAGTTTTGAGTTGCGCAATCGACCACCATTAGGGTGGCCGGGTGTCACTCTCGGCCTATCGAAGCCGCCGCCATTATTCCCGCCGAAGCGGTCTTGTATTCCTGGCTGTCCACCCGACCATGAAACTGGTCGATCATTCTGGGGGGCAACAAAAAACCGCGCTGACGGGGCGGGGCTGCCGTCGATAGTTTTGAGAGTGGCTTCAGGATAGCCCCGCCCTTTGGGGGTGTCAACAAAAGAGGGAAACATTCGCTTCTTCCTTTCAGGGCGCTATAATGCGCCCTGGGTGATGTGATGGTTATCCGGAAAGACCCCTTTGAGTGTGCCGCTCGGAGGGGTTTTTCGTTTTGGGAATGGCTGATGGCGGAGACGCAAAATGACCGATAACAAGCGGGTCGTCCATCCATTCTTGAACGCGGTGACCGCGTTGACGGTTTTTCCCTGGAGCAATGCCCGGCCGACGGCTTCAAGTTGGGTCTTTTAGTCGATATGCCTCCTCCTCCATGTCCCATGGACTCAGCAGCTCTTGCTCTAGACGGGATATTTCCGTATCGATCCGTTGGCGCTGAATACGCAAAAAGCCCAGAAAGCGCAGTTTTTTGGTGTATTCCTGGGTGATGGTTTCTCCCGGGAATGCGGTCAATTCGCCCCACTCCGGGAAACCTGAAGTCAGACTTCGGTAATAGCGGTACAAGGTGCCTAGGGGAATGTCATAACCATGTTTCGCAAGCCACTCGCGATGCTGCTTGAGGGTATGGTTTTCATTCAGCAGGCGCTCGTTAAGCCGGGCCAGAATATCCGGGGGGAGCTTCCTTTTAACGGAGCTGTTCATCATGCCGCAGCCTCCCCGGTATGCGTCCGTGTACGGCGCTCAATGAATGCGTCGATGTCCTCTTGGCGGTAGCGAACGCGGCGGCCGCTTTTCACAAAGGGTAGGTGTCGTGTCCCGGATGATTGACGACACGTTTATGAAACAAGTGTGGGTGTGACCTTTGCCAATTTTTCAGGGCTTGCACTGGATGAATATGCCCCAAGGCTTTCTGAGGCACTTGATGATTGTACAACCAGACGTATCGTCGAAGGGTGGTTTCCAGTTCCTCTCCGGAGCGGAAATGATACGTACGCAGGATATCGGCAATACGCCCGTTGAATCGCTCCACCATGCCGTTGGTTTGAGGCCTTTTGGGGCGGATGAGTCGATGCTCGATGCCCAGTTCCGTGCACAGTTGATCGAAGACGTGCTGTCCGGTCGGGGTCCGTTCACCCCGGGTGACAAAGCGATCGGTGAATTCTTTTCCGTTATCGGTAAGAATCTTTTCGATCTTAAACGGCGCGGTCTTGGCCAGCGCCGCCAGAAAATGCCGCGCATGGCGGGCGCTTTTGCTGTGATAGAGACGCACAAAGACCCAACGCGTGGCCCGATCGATGGCCACAAACAGATACCGCCGCCGGGTTTCATCGGCCATTTGGGGCAAATATTTGACGTCGATGTGCACAAAGCCGGGGACATAAGCTTTGAAGGCTTTCGCCTTAGGTGGGCTTTTATCCGCCGGCGGTCTGCGAGACACCCCGTGTCGCTTGAGCATCCGATGCAACGAAGCGCGGGTCAGGGTCGGATGAATGAATTCCCGCACCACCGCCAGCAAGTCGTCCAGGGACAAGTCCAACTGCTGGCGCAGCACCAACACCACCTGCTCTTGAGCCGGCGTCAGGGTCGTGGGCAGCCGGTGCGGGGTATGCGGCAAGTCTTCCACCGAATCGCGTCCCTTCCAGCGCGCGATGGTTTCCACCGTGACGCCAAAGCGCTTGGCCAACACCGTATTCGGTTCCGTACTCGCCTGGATCAAAGCGCGGATTCGGGGCGTGGTCGTCGCGTTTTTGTGCAGTCTTACTTGCATCCTGTCACCTCTCGCATGATGTCTCTGGCCATCAGTAAACCACACCGACGGCCTATTAGGGAATCATCCGTGACACGACACCTATGCGAAGAGGGTTTTATCTGCCGCCGGCCACTTGCTCCAAATGAAGGACCGTGATATTCGGATTGAAGGCTTGATTAAGGATACCGATCTGAAGGTTTATCCGCTTGGTTTGATTAATATCGCACTGGAGTTTTTTCCGGATTTATTCCCCGCGATTGTGTACCAGCCAGGCATCCCTATGGAAACTAAGATGCAAGCAATCAATGAAAAAACACTGTCCCTGGATTGGCGTTTCGAGGTGTTGACGCGATATGCGGAGATTAACGCCAATGCATTTTATGCCGCCCTGAAGTTGTTTGAAAAAAAGATCGCGGATTCGGAGATGTTTCCCGCCCCCTTGGTGCGGTGGTACATCGAATGTGGACAGAAAAAAAAGCCGCCTTCCAAACGCCGCGGGAGGGAAAAACTATATAAAAACCGGAATAGGTTTATCTGTGGTGCTGTGTGGAACTTACATTACTATTTTGGGATTCACCCCACCAGGAACGATTCCCGCGAACCTGAGACATACCCTAGCGGTTGCGACATAGTTTCACAGGCCATCAAGGAGTTGGGTATCGACTGCAGCATCAGAACATACGGCGCCGTCGAATCAGTATGGAAAGACAGAAATAAATAGCGCTATCGCGGCATCGGCCGAAAATCCACATTTTTCCGTTTTTATTGCCTATGCGGTCTGCCGAAATTTTTGCGATGTTACTGCTTTACTTCGAAAGCAACTTGGGAGCAGTTACATGGCATCGAGACTTATCACGTCACATGAAGCCGCCAAGCAGTTGGGTGTATCTCCGCGCACACTCTCGGTTTGGCGTTGTACCGGACGCTATAACCTACCTGTCGTGTCACGGATGATTCCCTAATAGGCCGTCGGTGTGGTTTACTGATGGCCAGAGACATCATGCGAGAGGTGACAGGATGCAAGTAAGACTGCACAAAAACGCGACGACCACGCCCCGAATCCGCGCTTTGATCCAGGCGAGTACGGAACCGAATACGGTGTTGGCCAAGCGCTTTGGCGTCACGGTGGAAACCATCGCGCGCTGGAAGGGACGCGATTCGGTGGAAGACTTGCCGCATACCCCGCACCGGCTGCCCACGACCCTGACGCCGGCTCAAGAGCAGGTGGTGTTGGTGCTGCGCCAGCAGTTGGACTTGTCCCTGGACGACTTGCTGGCGGTGGTGCGGGAATTCATTCATCCCACCCTGACCCGCGCTTCGTTGCATCGGATGCTCAAGCGACACGGGGTGTCTCGCAGACCGCCGGCGGATAAAAGCCCACCCAAGGCGAAAGCCTTCAAAGCTTATGTCCCCGGCTTTGTGCACATCGACGTCAAATATTTGCCCCAAATGGCCGATGAAACCCGGCGGCGGTAT
>NZ_ATXB01000004.1 GCF_000421465.1 Methylohalobius crimeensis 10Ki | reverse complement strand
GATTCGCCGATCTCATCGACGATCAGCGGCAAATCGTTGAAGCATTCGGCGGTGGCTTCCAGTCCGTTATCGGTGGCGTTCCATCTTTGAATATAGGCGGCCGCGCCGCCGGCTTGCTGAGGGTCCGCGCTGTTGCCCCAAACGCTGGCGGCGGCTTGCAATAAGGTGGTCTTGCCCCGACTGGTGTTGCCGTGGAAGTGAAAACCGCCGGCCTCCACTTCGACCAGGTGACGCATGGGGGCGGCCAGGGCGGCGCAAACGGCAAAACGCACCAGGGAAGGGGCCTCGGCCACTGCCCATTGCCAGGCGTCGAACGTACCGCCGCGGCAAAAGGCATCGGCGGCGGTGTGCTGGTCGTGGGGTTGGTAGACGATCCGCTCCCCCTCGGGCGCCTTCAGGGTTCGATCCGGCAGCACGAAGGCCTGCCCGTGCCAACCGGTGACGGTGGCGGCGGTCAGGCGATCCTTAGGCGCGAAGGCCACCAGATATTGAAGTAAGGGGGTTTCCTTTCCGGAGACGATGGGAAGCCCACCCTCGGCCAGCAGTTGGGCGATTTCCCGGCCGCCGGTATGAAACATACTGGCGGGGATGGCGCGCTCATGTCGGTGGCCGTCGTGGTCCTCCCAAACCACCAGCCGCCCCCAGGATTCGCGCCTGCCGTCGCGGCTCAAGGCCTCCACCCAGATCGGCCGATGGGCCAGGGGTTGGGGTTCGCCATCGTCCCGAAGACGGAATACACCCCGGCGGTTGAGTAGGTGGCCGAAGGGGGCGGGGGGAATCCCCACTGCTTGCGCCACAGCCCCCTGTATTTGGGTTTTGACCGTCTCCAGTCCGGCGATTCCAGCCAGGTCGTTGAAATCCGTCGGCCTGGTGTCGGTATCCACCGCGCTGAAATCCGGCACACACCACGCCGCGCCAACGGCATCGGCGGCCCCTCGCGCCTTGGCGGCGCCCGGGTTGCCCTCGGTCCACTGGTCGTTGTCGCCGGCAATGACGATACCCGCCTTGGGGTATTGCTTCCGCAGGGCCTCGGCCACCGGTTTAAGATTCCCCGCGTCGAAGGCGGCAAAGGTCGGTAGACCGGTCGCCTCGTGGAGGCTGGCGGCGGTGGCGAAGCCTTCACAGATCACGATGCACTCGGGGGATTCCGGCAAGATGAGCGGTATGGGGAAGAAACAGCCGCGCTTTTTTCCTCCAGGGAGGAAACGCTTGTCTCCCTCACCGGTGATGGTTTGCAGCGTCCAGAGGGTGCCCCCGGCATCGATGCCCGGTATCACCAGCTTGTCGCCGTCCATCTTCGCGCCGTTTGGCCGGATCCGCTTCCGTTCCAGATAGGGATGATCGGCTTCGGCGGGTTTGGCTTCCCGCCATCGGTTCGATGCCCGGACGCTGACATCGGATTGCCGGCGTTCAATTTCCTGTTGCCGTTGTCGCTGGATTTCATCCAACCGTTTGGCGTGGGCGCGGCGTTCCTCCTGGTTCATTTCGGCGCGGTCCTTGGCGCACCAGCTTTGTGTGATGCCAGCGCGCCAGCAGCCGAAGGCGCCGGCCGGAATGCCATCCAGATGGAGCACATACCAGCCGGCGTCATCGTCCCGCTTGCCGGTGGTGGGAAAACGGTGAATCCGGCCGTCCGCATTAACTTGTTCCGGTGCGGGCAAGCCTGAATCCAGGATGGCGCGGCGGAATCGTTCAATATCTTGGGGATGGGTGGGGTATAATGTGTTGGTCATGGATGTCTTCGGCATATCATGGCTCCGATTGATATGAATTTTTTTGTAGCCCCATCCGCACTTGATCCGGATGGGGCTTTTTGTTTTTAGCGGCGAATGATGACTCGGATGGCCTCCAGGTTCGCGGATAGTTGCTCTCCGATTGCATTCAGCATCGACGAGTCCATGCCGGGAAAATCCCCGATCGCCAGCATATCGGCTATGGCTGCCGTGCGATCCAGCAGCGAATATATTGCGTCGTGGCGTCCCATATCCGCCGCCATCGGCGAATCGCTGCCCGCAATTAGGGCCAGGAGCAGTTCGTGTTCTTGGTCTGTTCTTTTTTGTGAGGTCATCACACACCTCCCCCCAGTTCGGCGGCCAGATGATCGGCCAGGGCCCGGCGCGCCCGGGCCAGAATCTCGGCAGCGTATCGGGCACCGCCACGGTCGAATCCTTGCTCGCGTAAGTCGCTTTCAATCTCCGATACCGCGATGATGCTACGACGCAAGCAATCCAGGCGTGCGATATCGTGGGATGACATTTGCGCGCGGCCTGTCCCCTGGCAGCTCGTGCATAACAACGAATTGGTGATGTCGCTGAGAGGATCGCAGCCGGTGCCTCGGCAATCTTCGCAATCATCGTGGTTGAAATCTGGATCCGCGCCGCTCCCTCGACAGGTCGCGCATATGGACGTATAGCGGACAGGTCCCGACGGCAGATCCCGAGATCCGTGGACGTGGCCGCTCCCGCCGCATTCTGGGCATTCCTGGCCCGGGCCTCGGTAGTTGGCCGGGATAATGTGACCGGTGCCGTTGCAATAGGTGCATCTGGTGGTGTCCTCGGCTTGCTCCAGCGGGGACGGCACCACCCGTCCATCCCGGGTTATCCAGGGGTAGTCATCGCCGTAGTAACCGGCTCCGGTCTGATCGCATTCGACGAAGCCTTGGTGGCCGTGGGCCTCAAATTCACGCTTGCCCTGCTCGAATGTCAGGCCGCGCATGATCGCCAACGGGCCATCGGGATAGGCCGCTCCGGTCGAGTCGTAGCCGCGATAATAGGTGAAGGTTAAGAGTTGGGGCTTGCGCGCAGTGGCGCGTTGGATTGAATTAGGCATGATTTGCCTCCGATAGTTTTGAGTTGCGCAATCGACCACCATTAGGGTGGCCGGGTGTCACTCTCGGCCTATCGAAGCCGCCGCCATTATTCCCGCCGAAGCGGTCTTGTATTCCTGGCTGTCCACCCGACCATGAAACTGGTCGATCATTCTGGGGGGCAACAAAAAACCGCGCTGACGGGGCGGGGCTGCCGTCGATAGTTTTGAGAGTGGCTTCAGGATAGCCCCGCCCTTTGGGGGTGTCAACAAAAGAGGGAAACATTCGCTTCTTCCTTTCAGGGCGCTATAATGCGCCCTGGGTGATGTGATGGTTATCCGGAAAGACCCCTTTGAGTGTGCCGCTCGGAGGGGTTTTTCGTTTTGGGAATGGCTGATGGCGGAGACGCAAAATGACCGATAACAAGCGGGTCGTCCATCCATTCTTGAACGCGGTGACCGCGTTGACGGTTTTTCCCTGGAGCAATGCCCGGCCGACGGCTTCAAGTTGGGTCTTTTAGTCGATATGCCTCCTCCTCCATGTCCCATGGACTCAGCAGCTCTTGCTCTAGACGGGATATTTCCGTATCGATCCGTTGGCGCTGAATACGCAAAAAGCCCAGAAAGCGCAGTTTTTTGGTGTATTCCTGGGTGATGGTTTCTCCCGGGAATGCGGTCAATTCGCCCCACTCCGGGAAACCTGAAGTCAGACTTCGGTAATAGCGGTACAAGGTGCCTAGGGGAATGTCATAACCATGTTTCGCAAGCCACTCGCGATGCTGCTTGAGGGTATGGTTTTCATTCAGCAGGCGCTCGTTAAGCCGGGCCAGAATATCCGGGGGGAGCTTCCTTTTAACGGAGCTGTTCATCATGCCGCAGCCTCCCCGGTATGCGTCCGTGTACGGCGCTCAATGAATGCGTCGATGTCCTCTTGGCGGTAGCGAACGCGGCGGCCGCTTTTCACAAAGGGTAGGTGTCGTGTCCCGGATGATTGACGACACGTTTATGAAACAAGTGTGGGTGTGACCTTTGCCAATTTTTCAGGGCTTGCACTGGATGAATATGCCCCAAGGCTTTCTGAGGCACTTGATGATTGTACAACCAGACGTATCGTCGAAGGGTGGTTTCCAGTTCCTCTCCGGAGCGGAAATGATACGTACGCAGGATATCGGCAATACGCCCGTTGAATCGCTCCACCATGCCGTTGGTTTGAGGCCTTTTGGGGCGGATGAGTCGATGCTCGATGCCCAGTTCCGTGCACAGTTGATCGAAGACGTGCTGTCCGGTCGGGGTCCGTTCACCCCGGGTGACAAAGCGATCGGTGAATTCTTTTCCGTTATCGGTAAGAATCTTTTCGATCTTAAACGGCGCGGTCTTGGCCAGCGCCGCCAGAAAATGCCGCGCATGGCGGGCGCTTTTGCTGTGATAGAGACGCACAAAGACCCAACGCGTGGCCCGATCGATGGCCACAAACAGATACCGCCGCCGGGTTTCATCGGCCATTTGGGGCAAATATTTGACGTCGATGTGCACAAAGCCGGGGACATAAGCTTTGAAGGCTTTCGCCTTAGGTGGGCTTTTATCCGCCGGCGGTCTGCGAGACACCCCGTGTCGCTTGAGCATCCGATGCAACGAAGCGCGGGTCAGGGTCGGATGAATGAATTCCCGCACCACCGCCAGCAAGTCGTCCAGGGACAAGTCCAACTGCTGGCGCAGCACCAACACCACCTGCTCTTGAGCCGGCGTCAGGGTCGTGGGCAGCCGGTGCGGGGTATGCGGCAAGTCTTCCACCGAATCGCGTCCCTTCCAGCGCGCGATGGTTTCCACCGTGACGCCAAAGCGCTTGGCCAACACCGTATTCGGTTCCGTACTCGCCTGGATCAAAGCGCGGATTCGGGGCGTGGTCGTCGCGTTTTTGTGCAGTCTTACTTGCATCCTGTCACCTCTCGCATGATGTCTCTGGCCATCAGTAAACCACACCGACGGCCTATTAGGGAATCATCCGTGACACGACACCTATGCGAAGAGGGTTTTATCTGCCGCCGGCCACTTGCTCCAAATGAAGGACCGTGATATTCGGATTGAAGGCTTGATTAAGGATACCGATCTGAAGGTTTATCCGCTTGGTTTGATTAATATCGCACTGGAGTTTTTTCCGGATTTATTCCCCGCGATTGTGTACCAGCCAGGCATCCCTATGGAAACTAAGATGCAAGCAATCAATGAAAAAACACTGTCCCTGGATTGGCGTTTCGAGGTGTTGACGCGATATGCGGAGATTAACGCCAATGCATTTTATGCCGCCCTGAAGTTGTTTGAAAAAAAGATCGCGGATTCGGAGATGTTTCCCGCCCCCTTGGTGCGGTGGTACATCGAATGTGGACAGAAAAAAAAGCCGCCTTCCAAACGCCGCGGGAGGGAAAAACTATATAAAAACCGGAATAGGTTTATCTGTGGTGCTGTGTGGAACTTACATTACTATTTTGGGATTCACCCCACCAGGAACGATTCCCGCGAACCTGAGACATACCCTAGCGGTTGCGACATAGTTTCACAGGCCATCAAGGAGTTGGGTATCGACTGCAGCATCAGAACATACGGCGCCGTCGAATCAGTATGGAAAGACAGAAATAAATAGCGCTATCGCGGCATCGGCCGAAAATCCACATTTTTCCGTTTTTATTGCCTATGCGGTCTGCCGAAATTTTTGCGATGTTACTGCTTTACTTCGAAAGCAACTTGGGAGCAGTTACATGGCATCGAGACTTATCACGTCACATGAAGCCGCCAAGCAGTTGGGTGTATCTCCGCGCACACTCTCGGTTTGGCGTTGTACCGGACGCTATAACCTACCTGTCGTGTCACGGATGATTCCCTAATAGGCCGTCGGTGTGGTTTACTGATGGCCAGAGACATCATGCGAGAGGTGACAGGATGCAAGTAAGACTGCACAAAAACGCGACGACCACGCCCCGAATCCGCGCTTTGATCCAGGCGAGTACGGAACCGAATACGGTGTTGGCCAAGCGCTTTGGCGTCACGGTGGAAACCATCGCGCGCTGGAAGGGACGCGATTCGGTGGAAGACTTGCCGCATACCCCGCACCGGCTGCCCACGACCCTGACGCCGGCTCAAGAGCAGGTGGTGTTGGTGCTGCGCCAGCAGTTGGACTTGTCCCTGGACGACTTGCTGGCGGTGGTGCGGGAATTCATTCATCCCACCCTGACCCGCGCTTCGTTGCATCGGATGCTCAAGCGACACGGGGTGTCTCGCAGACCGCCGGCGGATAAAAGCCCACCCAAGGCGAAAGCCTTCAAAGCTTATGTCCCCGGCTTTGTGCACATCGACGTCAAATATTTGCCCCAAATGGCCGATGAAACCCGGCGGCGGTAC
>NZ_ATXB01000003.1 GCF_000421465.1 Methylohalobius crimeensis 10Ki | reverse complement strand
CGAAACCAGCCGGCGCGCTCCTTGGGAGGGTCGTTGTCCTCGCGTTCGAACCTTGCTTCATGCCGTAGGATGAATGCCTGAAGATTCACAATCCCCCGTTCCCCTTCGGTGGCGGCGGAATGTCCGGACTGCCAGGTTCGATAGGCCAAGCGCGCGGCCTCGATGGCTTGGCCAGGCCTCCAAGGCAGAAGGCCATGCTTAATGGCCAGCTCGCCGGCACAGGCGGCCAGGGCGAAGCGTTTTCGGACGCGCACCGCCTCCGGGGTGGCCGCGGGACCAATGGCCTCGGGGTCGAAACCGCGCCAGGCTTCGGCCATTTTTTCCGTAGTGACGGACTCAATAAACCGGGGGCCGGCATGGCCGAAATGGTGGGCGAATGCCTGTTTCAGATGATCGACCTCCCCACCATCGCGGAACAGGGGTGCGCCATCGATGGGGACATCCGCCAAGCGCACCAGCTGCCCGCCACGCACCTGCCGGCCTTCCTGGGCGGCGTATTCGGCGGCGGGCAGTTCGCCGGCGCTGAGAATCAGCACGCGCCAGGATTTGGCGCGCCGTAAACCACCTCCGACATTGGCGCGCCGGCGTCCGGAACCGGACATGATGCGGTAAATGGTGCGGCCGAAATCCCGGGTTTCCGATTCGCCGATCTCATCGACGATCAGCGGCAAATCGTTGAAGCATTCGGCGGTGGCTTCCAGTCCGTTATCGGTGGCGTTCCATCTTTGAATATAGGCGGCCGCGCCGCCGGCTTGCTGAGGGTCCGCGCTGTTGCCCCAAACGCTGGCGGCGGCTTGCAATAAGGTGGTCTTGCCCCGACTGGTGTTGCCGTGGAAGTGAAAACCGCCGGCCTCCACTTCGACCAGGTGACGCATGGGGGCGGCCAGGGCGGCGCAAACGGCAAAACGCACCAGGGAAGGGGCCTCGGCCACTGCCCATTGCCAGGCGTCGAACGTACCGCCGCGGCAAAAGGCATCGGCGGCGGTGTGCTGGTCGTGGGGTTGGTAGACGATCCGCTCCCCCTCGGGCGCCTTCAGGGTTCGATCCGGCAGCACGAAGGCCTGCCCGTGCCAACCGGTGACGGTGGCGGCGGTCAGGCGATCCTTAGGCGCGAAGGCCACCAGATATTGAAGTAAGGGGGTTTCCTTTCCGGAGACGATGGGAAGCCCACCCTCGGCCAGCAGTTGGGCGATTTCCCGGCCGCCGGTATGAAACATACTGGCGGGGATGGCGCGCTCATGTCGGTGGCCGTCGTGGTCCTCCCAAACCACCAGCCGCCCCCAGGATTCGCGCCTGCCGTCGCGGCTCAAGGCCTCCACCCAGATCGGCCGATGGGCCAGGGGTTGGGGTTCGCCATCGTCCCGAAGACGGAATACACCCCGGCGGTTGAGTAGGTGGCCGAAGGGGGCGGGGGGAATCCCCACTGCTTGCGCCACAGCCCCCTGTATTTGGGTTTTGACCGTCTCCAGTCCGGCGATTCCAGCCAGGTCGTTGAAATCCGTCGGCCTGGTGTCGGTATCCACCGCGCTGAAATCCGGCACACACCACGCCGCGCCAACGGCATCGGCGGCCCCTCGCGCCTTGGCGGCGCCCGGGTTGCCCTCGGTCCACTGGTCGTTGTCGCCGGCAATGACGATACCCGCCTTGGGGTATTGCTTCCGCAGGGCCTCGGCCACCGGTTTAAGATTCCCCGCGTCGAAGGCGGCAAAGGTCGGTAGACCGGTCGCCTCGTGGAGGCTGGCGGCGGTGGCGAAGCCTTCACAGATCACGATGCACTCGGGGGATTCCGGCAAGATGAGCGGTATGGGGAAGAAACAGCCGCGCTTTTTTCCTCCAGGGAGGAAACGCTTGTCTCCCTCACCGGTGATGGTTTGCAGCGTCCAGAGGGTGCCCCCGGCATCGATGCCCGGTATCACCAGCTTGTCGCCGTCCATCTTCGCGCCGTTTGGCCGGATCCGCTTCCGTTCCAGATAGGGATGATCGGCTTCGGCGGGTTTGGCTTCCCGCCATCGGTTCGATGCCCGGACGCTGACATCGGATTGCCGGCGTTCAATTTCCTGTTGCCGTTGTCGCTGGATTTCATCCAACCGTTTGGCGTGGGCGCGGCGTTCCTCCTGGTTCATTTCGGCGCGGTCCTTGGCGCACCAGCTTTGTGTGATGCCAGCGCGCCAGCAGCCGAAGGCGCCGGCCGGAATGCCATCCAGATGGAGCACATACCAGCCGGCGTCATCGTCCCGCTTGCCGGTGGTGGGAAAACGGTGAATCCGGCCGTCCGCATTAACTTGTTCCGGTGCGGGCAAGCCTGAATCCAGGATGGCGCGGCGGAATCGTTCAATATCTTGGGGATGGGTGGGGTATAATGTGTTGGTCATGGATGTCTTCGGCATATCATGGCTCCGATTGATATGAATTTTTTTGTAGCCCCATCCGCACTTGATCCGGATGGGGCTTTTTGTTTTTAGCGGCGAATGATGACTCGGATGGCCTCCAGGTTCGCGGATAGTTGCTCTCCGATTGCATTCAGCATCGACGAGTCCATGCCGGGAAAATCCCCGATCGCCAGCATATCGGCTATGGCTGCCGTGCGATCCAGCAGCGAATATATTGCGTCGTGGCGTCCCATATCCGCCGCCATCGGCGAATCGCTGCCCGCAATTAGGGCCAGGAGCAGTTCGTGTTCTTGGTCTGTTCTTTTTTGTGAGGTCATCACACACCTCCCCCCAGTTCGGCGGCCAGATGATCGGCCAGGGCCCGGCGCGCCCGGGCCAGAATCTCGGCAGCGTATCGGGCACCGCCACGGTCGAATCCTTGCTCGCGTAAGTCGCTTTCAATCTCCGATACCGCGATGATGCTACGACGCAAGCAATCCAGGCGTGCGATATCGTGGGATGACATTTGCGCGCGGCCTGTCCCCTGGCAGCTCGTGCATAACAACGAATTGGTGATGTCGCTGAGAGGATCGCAGCCGGTGCCTCGGCAATCTTCGCAATCATCGTGGTTGAAATCTGGATCCGCGCCGCTCCCTCGACAGGTCGCGCATATGGACGTATAGCGGACAGGTCCCGACGGCAGATCCCGAGATCCGTGGACGTGGCCGCTCCCGCCGCATTCTGGGCATTCCTGGCCCGGGCCTCGGTAGTTGGCCGGGATAATGTGACCGGTGCCGTTGCAATAGGTGCATCTGGTGGTGTCCTCGGCTTGCTCCAGCGGGGACGGCACCACCCGTCCATCCCGGGTTATCCAGGGGTAGTCATCGCCGTAGTAACCGGCTCCGGTCTGATCGCATTCGACGAAGCCTTGGTGGCCGTGGGCCTCAAATTCACGCTTGCCCTGCTCGAATGTCAGGCCGCGCATGATCGCCAACGGGCCATCGGGATAGGCCGCTCCGGTCGAGTCGTAGCCGCGATAATAGGTGAAGGTTAAGAGTTGGGGCTTGCGCGCAGTGGCGCGTTGGATTGAATTAGGCATGATTTGCCTCCGATAGTTTTGAGTTGCGCAATCGACCACCATTAGGGTGGCCGGGTGTCACTCTCGGCCTATCGAAGCCGCCGCCATTATTCCCGCCGAAGCGGTCTTGTATTCCTGGCTGTCCACCCGACCATGAAACTGGTCGATCATTCTGGGGGGCAACAAAAAACCGCGCTGACGGGGCGGGGCTGCCGTCGATAGTTTTGAGAGTGGCTTCAGGATAGCCCCGCCCTTTGGGGGTGTCAACAAAAGAGGGAAACATTCGCTTCTTCCTTTCAGGGCGCTATAATGCGCCCTGGGTGATGTGATGGTTATCCGGAAAGACCCCTTTGAGTGTGCCGCTCGGAGGGGTTTTTCGTTTTGGGAATGGCTGATGGCGGAGACGCAAAATGACCGATAACAAGCGGGTCGTCCATCCATTCTTGAACGCGGTGACCGCGTTGACGGTTTTTCCCTGGAGCAATGCCCGGCCGACGGCTTCAAGTTGGGTCTTTTAGTCGATATGCCTCCTCCTCCATGTCCCATGGACTCAGCAGCTCTTGCTCTAGACGGGATATTTCCGTATCGATCCGTTGGCGCTGAATACGCAAAAAGCCCAGAAAGCGCAGTTTTTTGGTGTATTCCTGGGTGATGGTTTCTCCCGGGAATGCGGTCAATTCGCCCCACTCCGGGAAACCTGAAGTCAGACTTCGGTAATAGCGGTACAAGGTGCCTAGGGGAATGTCATAACCATGTTTCGCAAGCCACTCGCGATGCTGCTTGAGGGTATGGTTTTCATTCAGCAGGCGCTCGTTAAGCCGGGCCAGAATATCCGGGGGGAGCTTCCTTTTAACGGAGCTGTTCATCATGCCGCAGCCTCCCCGGTATGCGTCCGTGTACGGCGCTCAATGAATGCGTCGATGTCCTCTTGGCGGTAGCGAACGCGGCGGCCGCTTTTCACAAAGGGTAGGTGTCGTGTCCCGGATGATTGACGACACGTTTATGAAACAAGTGTGGGTGTGACCTTTGCCAATTTTTCAGGGCTTGCACTGGATGAATATGCCCCAAGGCTTTCTGAGGCACTTGATGATTGTACAACCAGACGTATCGTCGAAGGGTGGTTTCCAGTTCCTCTCCGGAGCGGAAATGATACGTACGCAGGATATCGGCAATACGCCCGTTGAATCGCTCCACCATGCCGTTGGTTTGAGGCCTTTTGGGGCGGATGAGTCGATGCTCGATGCCCAGTTCCGTGCACAGTTGATCGAAGACGTGCTGTCCGGTCGGGGTCCGTTCACCCCGGGTGACAAAGCGATCGGTGAATTCTTTTCCGTTATCGGTAAGAATCTTTTCGATCTTAAACGGCGCGGTCTTGGCCAGCGCCGCCAGAAAATGCCGCGCATGGCGGGCGCTTTTGCTGTGATAGAGACGCACAAAGACCCAACGCGTGGCCCGATCGATGGCCACAAACAGATACCGCCGCCGGGTTTCATCGGCCATTTGGGGCAAATATTTGACGTCGATGTGCACAAAGCCGGGGACATAAGCTTTGAAGGCTTTCGCCTTAGGTGGGCTTTTATCCGCCGGCGGTCTGCGAGACACCCCGTGTCGCTTGAGCATCCGATGCAACGAAGCGCGGGTCAGGGTCGGATGAATGAATTCCCGCACCACCGCCAGCAAGTCGTCCAGGGACAAGTCCAACTGCTGGCGCAGCACCAACACCACCTGCTCTTGAGCCGGCGTCAGGGTCGTGGGCAGCCGGTGCGGGGTATGCGGCAAGTCTTCCACCGAATCGCGTCCCTTCCAGCGCGCGATGGTTTCCACCGTGACGCCAAAGCGCTTGGCCAACACCGTATTCGGTTCCGTACTCGCCTGGATCAAAGCGCGGATTCGGGGCGTGGTCGTCGCGTTTTTGTGCAGTCTTACTTGCATCCTGTCACCTCTCGCATGATGTCTCTGGCCATCAGTAAACCACACCGACGGCCTATTAGGGAATCATCCGTGACACGACACCTATGCGAAGAGGGTTTTATCTGCCGCCGGCCACTTGCTCCAAATGAAGGACCGTGATATTCGGATTGAAGGCTTGATTAAGGATACCGATCTGAAGGTTTATCCGCTTGGTTTGATTAATATCGCACTGGAGTTTTTTCCGGATTTATTCCCCGCGATTGTGTACCAGCCAGGCATCCCTATGGAAACTAAGATGCAAGCAATCAATGAAAAAACACTGTCCCTGGATTGGCGTTTCGAGGTGTTGACGCGATATGCGGAGATTAACGCCAATGCATTTTATGCCGCCCTGAAGTTGTTTGAAAAAAAGATCGCGGATTCGGAGATGTTTCCCGCCCCCTTGGTGCGGTGGTACATCGAATGTGGACAGAAAAAAAAGCCGCCTTCCAAACGCCGCGGGAGGGAAAAACTATATAAAAACCGGAATAGGTTTATCTGTGGTGCTGTGTGGAACTTACATTACTATTTTGGGATTCACCCCACCAGGAACGATTCCCGCGAACCTGAGACATACCCTAGCGGTTGCGACATAGTTTCACAGGCCATCAAGGAGTTGGGTATCGACTGCAGCATCAGAACATACGGCGCCGTCGAATCAGTATGGAAAGACAGAAATAAATAGCGCTATCGCGGCATCGGCCGAAAATCCACATTTTTCCGTTTTTATTGCCTATGCGGTCTGCCGAAATTTTTGCGATGTTACTGCTTTACTTCGAAAGCAACTTGGGAGCAGTTACATGGCATCGAGACTTATCACGTCACATGAAGCCGCCAAGCAGTTGGGTGTATCTCCGCGCACACTCTCGGTTTGGCGTTGTACCGGACGCTATAACCTACCTGTCGTGTCACGGATGATTCCCTAATAGGCCGTCGGTGTGGTTTACTGATGGCCAGAGACATCATGCGAGAGGTGACAGGATGCAAGTAAGACTGCACAAAAACGCGACGACCACGCCCCGAATCCGCGCTTTGATCCAGGCGAGTACGGAACCGAATACGGTGTTGGCCAAGCGCTTTGGCGTCACGGTGGAAACCATCGCGCGCTGGAAGGGACGCGATTCGGTGGAAGACTTGCCGCATACCCCGCACCGGCTGCCCACGACCCTGACGCCGGCTCAAGAGCAGGTGGTGTTGGTGCTGCGCCAGCAGTTGGACTTGTCCCTGGACGACTTGCTGGCGGTGGTGCGGGAATTCATTCATCCCACCCTGACCCGCGCTTCGTTGCATCGGATGCTCAAGCGACACGGGGTGTCTCGCAGACCGCCGGCGGATAAAAGCCCACCCAAGGCGAAAGCCTTCAAAGCTTATGTCCCCGGCTTTGTGCACATCGACGTCAAATATTTGCCCCAAATGGCCGATGAAACCCGGCGGCGGTAC
>NZ_ATXB01000002.1:717500-737379 GCF_000421465.1 Methylohalobius crimeensis 10Ki | reverse complement strand
CTGTTTGTGGCCATCGATCGGGCCACGCGTTGGGTCTTTGTGCGTCTCTATCACAGCAAAAGCGCCCGCCATGCGCGGCATTTTCTGGCGGCGCTGGCCAAGACCGCGCCGTTTAAGATCGAAAAGATTCTTACCGATAACGGAAAAGAATTCACCGATCGCTTTGTCACCCGGGGTGAACGGACCCCGACCGGACAGCACGTCTTCGATCAACTGTGCACGGAACTGGGCATCGAGCATCGACTCATCCGCCCCAAAAGGCCTCAAACCAACGGCATGGTGGAGCGATTCAACGGGCGTATTGCCGATATCCTGCGTACGTATCATTTCCGCTCCGGAGAGGAACTGGAAACCACCCTTCGACGATACGTCTGGTTGTACAATCATCAAGTGCCTCAGAAAGCCTTGGGGCATATTCATCCAGTGCAAGCCCTGAAAAATTGGCAAAGGTCACACCCACACTTGTTTCATAAACGTGTCGTCAATCATCCGGGACACGACAGGTAATCGCCCTAGACGCGGCAAAAGGTCAAAACTGCTTTTCCAAGCCTGCTTGCTTGAGCACTGCGTTAGCGGTGTGGCGGGATTTGATCTTGCCATCCACCACGAAATGAATCTTGGTAATTGGACTGTGCCATATTTCGTGATCTCCGCGCCCCTGCCTGACAAACCGGCAGCCAGCTTCCAGCAGGATCTTTTTTAGGCGTGGAGTAAAATCAGCCATGCCGGCGCAGCCTCAATGCCTCGCTTCGTTCGCCGCGCAGGTGAAAAACGATTTCCTCATCCTCAAGAGCAAGTTGGTTAAGCTCCAGCAGCTCCGGGATGACCACCTTGAGTCGCCGCACCAAGTCCTCGATGGTCTCGGCCTCGATGGCCAGCCCCGGCACCTGGTCACTTGTGGCGGTCCACACTTCGGCCTCCTGATCCCATAGGGCCAGCACTTCGATGGGTGATTTCATGGTGCATCCTCTCTGATTTCAGAGTTCAAATTTATCACTTCGGCGGTATCGACTGCGCCAGAAGACTTCAGCACAAAATCCGTAATC
This sequence comes from Methylohalobius crimeensis 10Ki, assembly GCF_000421465.1. NCBI lineage: Bacteria > Pseudomonadati > Pseudomonadota > Gammaproteobacteria > Methylococcales > Methylothermaceae > Methylohalobius > Methylohalobius crimeensis. The sequence continues at coordinate 736,333 of NZ_ATXB01000002.1, read as the reverse complement.
TTCTGCATGGGCGCCCGCAGCCGCTCCACGTCGGCCACGATGTATCCGGCGGTCACGTCCGCGCCGGTGGCGTGGTTGAGCAGTCGCTTGAGGGCATAGGCGGGGATGTCCAGGCTTTCGGCGATGGTGGCGAAGGTACGCCGAAGGTCATGGATGCAGAATTTGACGCCGCTTATGGATTCGATCCGCCCTTGGGAGTATCGGAAATTGGACGATACGCGGCCAAGGTGATCGGCAAACACATAATCGGATTCGGCGAGCTGGCGGCGGTGTTGCAGCAGGTCGTGAAGATAGCCGCTCAACGGCAGCGTGTGCGGCCGCCGGGCCTTGGTGTCCTCGACGGTCAGCAGCCGGGCCTTCAAATCGATGTCGGCCCACGTCAAATGTTGCGCCTCGGATTTCCGCAAGCCAGTCAGAAGCACCAGGCGGAAGTAATCCCGGTGATTCAGATTGACGTGCTCGGTTGCCCGCCACCAGGGGGCAATCTCATGGGGCTTAATGACGGTGCGCCGCCGGTCGATTCGTTTCCATGCCCGGGTCAGGGTGAGACGGCCAACGGGGTTATTGGGCAGTATCGGCGACCCGTCTGGCTTGCTGTACCGGGCCATGCTGAAATTGAATATGGCGCGAAGGTAACGCATGGTCCTGTTCGCGCTCGCCGGTGATCGGTCGCATAATGCCCGGTATCTCCGCTCGATCATGTCTGGGGTGAGGGCGGCGATTTGTTTCTTCTGCCAGTCGGGGAGCCCCCACCTCATCATCTTCTTAACGTCGGCCCGGGTGCTGTCTTTCAGGTCGCGGATTTTCAGGTAATCGGCGGTGGCGGCCGCCAGGGTGACGGCCTCGGCTTCATCGCGCCGCTTTTCTTCTGCCGGGTCTCTGCCATCGGCGATTTGCCCGAGCAGTTTCCTTGCCTGGGCCCGGGCCTGCTCAACGGTGACGGCGGGGAATTTGCCGATGGTTACCGTTACCATCTTCCCTCGCTGCCGGTGCTGGAACTGAAAGCTTTTCGTTCCCGCTTGGGTCACTTGAACTCGAAGCCCCGGCGTCTTGGCATCGTAGATATACCGCCTTCCGGTTCTACGCGGTTCTACAGCTTCGAGCATCCGCTTTGTGAGAGTCCTTTTGTCCATGCCCTGATTTCGGTTCTACGCCGGTTCTACACCAGGCGGCGATTTCGGCGGGTTTAGGTAAACTTCGGGAAAAGCATAACCCCCTGATTTATTAATGTAAATATGCTTCGGTAAAACTCGGTAAAACCATGTTTCGGTGGACTGAAAATCCCCGTGTCGGCAGTTCGATTCTGTCCCTGGCCACCAAAATCAATAACTTCCGCTGATAAAATTTGGTCATTGTTCCGACTGTCTCAAATTTGTATCAGCAACTTCCTCTGAAACCACACTTGGCCCGGGAATGTTCCCCGCATACCGGGCCAAGTGTTGGCTTCCCCCGATCCGTAATGAAAAGACCGGTCCCTGGGTCGTGGATTTTTTCGCGGCTCCAGGGCGCTGGTTGAAATCGCGGCTTGAAAATGTAAGCGTGCCAACCGGGGATCTCCGCTTAAAACCAATGTAGATATATTATCTGCATTAGGTTATGGGAGTTCGCATCCCTGCGCCCATCAATGACACTCATCTGCACTATCCCCGCCTTTTGGCGCCGCGTCGAACGCACCCGGCCGAATTACGATCGCTACCGGCAGTGATTGGCGACCCATAGCATAGAGGTAGAAAGGCTCTAAAAAAGTTATCGACGTGGGTCGAGTCGGTATCCGTTCGCCTCCTCAATTCGTGGAATCGGTAGCCGGGCAAATCCATAGCCTCCGGCCGGATGGCGGCAATTTTGCGCACAAGCTTGCAGGAGGAAGGGAACACCATGAACTATTATTCAATAGATGGACATTTCCACATTTATTAGATTTATGAGTTCATCCCTTCAGCTTTTTGCGATATGGTTAACCTAGTCGTTAGAATTAAAAATAAAAAATTAAGGAAATATAAAAATAAAGCGTGAGAAACGCAAACATGAAAGTGACAAATCACACTCATTCAGCATGGAAAAGGTGAACGCGCCGCTTGAATCCATCATTGGGCTGGGTTGAAAAATGCACAGTGCGACTGGCAAACCGCGCCAGGTCAAATACGATCCGGAAAGCACCGTGGCTGCCGCGGTGAGAATCCGCTCGATTCTTTTGCTCCTGCTGAGCCTGATAGGCGGTTGCCCCGACGATTCCGCGTTCGCGGCGAAAGCGCCGATTCTCCTGGGCACGGAAAATAGCCAGCCGATCGGTCGTTCCGCGGACTGGTTCCAAGAGGGAGACGGACGTTTGACGATAGACGAGGCGGCGGCGGCTTATCGACGAGGTGCATTTTCGCCCGGTCGCTTGCCGGTGCTGACCTTCGGGATCGGAGCCGATCCGGTCTGGATCCGCTTCGCCGTGGAAAACCCCGGTACCGAAGCGCTCCGGCGGCGGATTTCGGTGGAATCGGGATGGATCGATTATTTCGATGTGTATTTCCGCCGAAACGACGAGACGGTGGCCGCTTTCCATCTAGGCGACCGAATGCCGTTCGAGCAGCGACCCGTCGATAGCCGGAACTTCGCCATCGACCACACCTTCGCGCCCGGAGTGAGCGAGGTCTTTTTGCGAGTCGAGACCCCTGATGCGATGGTTGTGCCCATTCACCTGGAGCGGCCCAAGCAGTGGACGCGGCGACACCAATGGCTGCACTACGGTTATGGCTTTCTGTACGGTTTCCTGTGCGCGCTGATGGCCTACAACGCCATGCTGTTCGTCGGTCTCCGAGAGACCCGCTATTTGCTCTATTCGATCTATCTGGGTATGTTTCTGCTGTTGAATCTTTCCTACACCAGTCACGCCTTCGCCTGGTTCTGGCCGAATTCGCCGATTTGGGCGCAATGGTCGCATTCGACACTGATATGGACCTACGCCTCGAGCGGCCTGGCATTCGCCCTGGATTTTCTGGAGATTCGCCGTCAATTCCCACGCCTTTACCGAGCCGTGATCGGCTACATCGCGGGGGGTGGGATATTATTAATCGCCACCGTTCTGTTCGAGCGCCAGCGCGATTCGCTGCTGCTGACGTTCACTTACGTTTTCCTGTTCAGCGTCATCATGGTGATGCTCGGAACCCTGTCCAATCGGGCGGGCGTGAAGCCGGCACGGTATTTCCTGGCGGCCGCCTTCTGCGCGATGGCCGGCGCGGCGTCGACGACCCTGTCCGTGTGGGGGGTGATTCCGTATAACGCCTGGACGTTCCGAGCGGTGGACATCGGTATGCTGCTGGACGCCACCTTGCTCGCCCTGGCGCTGACCTATCAATTCCGCCTGGCCCAGGAAAAACGCGCCCATGCGGAAGAACTGGCACGGTTGGACCCCCTGACCGGCGTCAACAACCGGCGCGCCTTCTACGACCTCAGCTCGCCGATCTGGAATATTTCGCTTCGCCACGGCCACGACCTCTCGGTGGTTCTGCTGGATCTCGATCACTTCAAACGGCTGAACGACAATCACGGCCATGCGGCGGGAGACGCGGTACTGAAGGCGGTGGCCAAAGTGCTGGGGGCAGTTGTCCGCGAACAGGACGTGATCGCCCGTTGGGGAGGCGAGGAATTCATCCTGTTGTTGCCCGAGACCGAGCTGAGCAGCGCGGCGGGGCTCGCCGAACGGCTGCGCGAAGCCATCGCCCGATCCCGTGTGGCGGTTAACGGCAGGCCGCTCGGAGTGACGGCGAGCGTCGGCGTCGCCAGCAAGCGCGAATGCCATAACAACCTCGAGGCCTTGATCACGGACGCTGACCACTGTCTTTACCAGGCCAAGGCGAACGGCCGCAATTGCATCGCCGTGGTCACGTCCGAGGATTCGATGGAAACCGACGGAACGGTCGCCATCGATAGCGTGACGTGACCGCCGACAGCGCGGCCGAGTAAAAAAATGGTTTATCTCCAGCGCATCGTGTCCGGCGGTCAAACCGGGGCCGATCGTGCGGCGCTGGACTGGGCGTTGGGGGCGAATATCGAACACGGCGGATGGTGTCCGCGCGGACGGCTCGCCGAGGACGACACCATTCCCCGGCGATACCGGCTCCAAGAAACGCCGTCGACCGATTATGCCCTGCGAACGGAATGGAACGTTCGCGATTCCGATGCGACCGTCATTCTGTCCCTCCATGAGGCCGTCGCCGGCGGCACCGCGCTCACCCGAAAGCACGCCCTGGCTTACCGGAAACCTTGGCTGCACGTTCACGCGGATATGGGCGTCCAAGTCGCCGCGGCGCGTCTGCGGGACTTCGTTTTGAAGCATGGCGTCGAGGTACTGAATGTGGCGGGACCGCGTGCTTCCGAAGAATCCGGAATAGGGCGATTCGTCGCCGAAGTGCTGGATACGGCATTTCCTCGGTACGGATAGTCCGCCGGGCTTGAGTGAGAATTTTACAGGCCCTCCGATACTTTTAATTCAAACTATTATCCTTCGAATGTCGAAGCAGGTTCAAACTGAAGCACATTCCCAGTCATGGCGATTTTTAGCGCTTCGACAGCTTGAAAAGCCCGCTTGCAAGCAAATCCACCGCTTGAAAAAATACTTCGTACCCATTACAATTATCGGACTTTATTAGATGAAAACGAGCAAGATGGGGTTTGAAAAAGAGATCAACGATCAAATTTTGATCTCCCTGCGCCGCATCGCCCAAGCGATCGATTTACACTCGAAACGTCTTGCCCAGGAATTCGGATTGACCGGCCCCCAAGTGGTGCTGCTCAGAGAATTGGCCCGTCAAGGGGAAATGCATGTGGCGGAGCTGGCGCAAAGCATTAGTCTCAGCCATGCCACGGTAACCGACATTTTGAACCGCCTGGAAAAGCGGGGCTTGATCAACCGCACCCGTTCCATCACGGATCGACGCCGGATTCTCGTCACACCCACGGAAGAGGCGGTGGCCTTGGTCAAAAAGTCGCCTCCCCTGCTGCAAGAACGATTTTTACAGCAGCTGACAAAACTCCACGACTGGGAACTCGCCCAGATTTTGTCCGTGTTGCAACGCATCGCCTTGATGATGGACGCCAAACAGGTCGACGCTTCCCCGCTGCTCGCCACCGGGCTGGTAACGGCGGACCCGGAGATAGATAATACCGACAAACATCGAAGAACCCGCTCCCCGGCACGCGGCCGGCAAGCCGAGGGCGACGTGAGTTGGAAAGGAGGAAACGAATAGATGCAAGGTGAAAACGAGCGTATTGTATTGCGACCGCCCAAGGTCGAAGATGGAACGGCCATCTGGCGACTGGTGCGCGATTCGGGGGTATTGGATCTTAATTCCACCTATTGTTATCTGCTGATGTGCAAGCACTTTGCCGATACCTGTGCCGTCGCCGAGTTCAACGGCGAGATCGTCGGCTTCGTCACCGCCTATCTGCCGCCCGACCAGCAGGACACGCTGTTTATCTGGCAAATCGGTATCGATGCCAGCATGCGCGGTCGAGGCCTGGCCACCCGCTTATTGCTGGAATTGCTAAAGCGGGACGTTTGCCGCGACATTCAATTCGTGGATGCCACCGTGGGACCGAGCAATCAGGCTTCCCGGGCGCTGTTCCACTCCTTGGCCAAACGCCTGAATACCGATTTGTCCGAGCATCCCTATTTCGAAGCGACGCTTTTCCCGAGCACCGATCACGAACCGGAGAACCTGCTTCATATCGGTCCATTTTCCCTTTCCCAACAGAACTTGAAGTAAAGGAATTTAATCATGCAAATCTTCGAAGAACTGGAGTCCAAAGTCAGGGGGTATATCCGCGCTTTTCCCGCCGTGTTCGATACTGCCCAAGGCGCTCACTTGTATGATGAAGAAGGAAAAAAGTACATCGATTTCTTTGCCGGCGCCGGGGTCCTGAACTACGGTCACAACAACCCCAAGATTAGCCAGGCGCTGATCGAGTACCTGCAGCGCGATGGAATCGTCCACGCCCTGGACAAGGCCACGGTGGCCAAAAGGAACTTCATGGAAAAATTTCGCGACACCATTCTGGCGCCGCGCAATATGCATTATAAAATACAGTTCACCGGGCCCACCGGCACCAATGCGACGGAAGCGGCGCTCAAACTGGCGCGCATGACCCAAAAGCGCTCCAACATAATCGCTTTCACCAACGCCTATCACGGCTTGACCATGGGGGCGATGGCAGTGACCGGCAACGCCTATTACCGGGACGAGTCCTACGGCGTGCGCTACAACAGCGATTTCATGCCCTACGACAATTACTTCGGCCCCGATGTCAACACCATCGATTACCTGCGCCGCTTCCTGTCCGATCAAAGCAGCGGCGTGGACCTGCCCGCGGCCATCATCACCGAGACCGTACAGGGCGAGGGCGGCATTCACGTGGCCAGCATCGAATGGCTGCAGCAATTGGAACAGGTTTGCCGCGAGTTCGAAATTCTGCTGATCGTCGACGACATTCAGGTGGGCAACGGCCGCACCGGCACCTTCTTCAGCTTCGAGCGCGCCGGGATCAAACCCGACATGGTCGCTCTGTCCAAGGCAATCGGCGGCGGGCTGCCCATGTCCCTTCTGCTGATGAAGCCGGAGCTGGACCAATGGCAACCCGGCGAACACACCGGTACCTTCCGCGGCAACAACCTGGCTTTCGTGGCCGCCACCAAGGCGCTGGAATACTGGGACGACGACGAGCTCGCCAAGGCCGTGAAGCACAAAGGCGCCATCATGGAGGCCGAGCTTAAAAGAATCGCCGAAAAATACGGCGACATCATCACCGACGTGCGCGGACTCGGCATGGTTTGGGGGCTGGAAAGCCTCAACTCCGGACTGCCCACGGATATCTCGGAAAGGGCTTTCAAAAAAGGTCTGGTGATCGAGCTTGCCGGCGCGGATGACCATGTACTCAAGTTCCTGCCGGCGCTGACCATCGATGAAGCGACCCTGCGCGAAGGACTCGCCATCATCGACGAATCCATCGGCGAACTATTGGCAGAAAAAAATTATCAAGGAACCACGGAGGCAAAATAAATCATGATCGTTCGACGTCTGCAAGAGATCATCGGCACGGAACGGGACGTAAAAGCGGAAAACGGCCATTGGGTCAGCCGGCGTTTTCTGCTGCGTGAAGACGCAATGGGTTTTTCTTTTCACGAAACGACCATTTTCGCCGGGACCGAAACCTATATTCACTATATCAACCACCTGGAAGCGGTGTATTGCGTGGGCGGCGAAGGTGAAATCGAGGATCTCGAAACCGGTCAAACACATAAAATCACCGACGGCACCATGTACGCGCTCAACCAACACGAGCGCCATTACTTGCGTGCCACGAAAGACCTAAGATTGATCTGCGTGTTCAATCCGGCTTTGACCGGTAACGAGGTTCACGACCGCGAAGGAGCCTACCCGCTGATCGAAGATTAAATTCCGCGCAGTACGGCTGCTTTACGAATTTGAATCGTCAATAAGGAGCATCCCGATGAGTAAAGCACAACGACTCGACGAGCGCGAAATCGGAACCAAGACCCGGGATCTTTATCCGACGCGAGGGACGCAAGAATACCTGACCGAGCGGATCGATCCCGTGGTCTACGGCGACGGGGAACCGAAAGGCGAACATAGCCTCACTCAGGAACAATTGGATTTCTATGAGCAAAACGGCTTTATCGTCGTGCCCGACGTATTTTCCCGCGCCGAGGTCGATACTTTCATCGGGGAATACCGAAAGCTGGCCGCGTCAGACAAGCTGCAAGACAGGGAAGAGCTGGTCATGGAGCCGGCCAGCAATCGGCCTCGCTCGATTTTCAGCCTGCACCGCTTCAGCGAGCTGTTCGCGCGTCTTGCCCGGGACCGAAGAATCTTGGATAAAATCGTCCAGATTCTCGACAGCGACGTTTATATCCACCACACCCGGATCAACATCAAGCGCCCCCTGAACGGCAAATCCTTTCCCTGGCATTCGGATTTCGAGACCTGGCACGCCGAGGACGGGGTTCCCCGCTGCCGGATTCTCAGCGCGTGGATCATGCTGACCGAGAACAATCAATTCAACGGGCCCTTGTTTCTTATTCCCGGCTCGCACAAATATTTCGTATCCTGTTCCGGTTTTACGCCCGAGAATAACCACAAGTATTCGCTGCGCAAGCAGGAATACGGGGTTCCCAACATGAAAACCCTGGAAAAACTCACTGCCGAGGGGGGAATGGCGGCTGCCCTGGGTTCGCCCGGCACCCTGATTCTGCACGAAGGCAATGTGATGCACGGTTCGGCGGACAATATTTCACCCGTGCCCCGAACCAATCTGTTTTTTGTCTACAACAGCGTCCGCAACGCCCCGGCGGAAAAACCGTTCGCCGCCCCCAAGTTCCGGCCTGAATTTCTCGCCAGCCGGGACTATTCGCCTTTGCGGCCGGTGGAAGGAACCAAGGGGCACTGAACCGCAAATCCCGAAGCTTAGCCGACTGAGCACAAGCCTTCATAGGTTTGTTGGATTCGGTCGCGGCCGTAAATCCGTTCCAGACGGCGGATGGTGAAATGGGCGTGGGCGGTTTTTTGGAAGTGGTCGATGAAAATCAGGTTCACCGTCGCGCCGCTGACCGCTCCCACCGCGGGGATCGCCTGCATGGCGAACTTCTGAGTGACCTGGATGCTGAAGCGCTGGGCGACGGCGTTGAGAAACCGAACCAAAGCCGGCGCGCCTTCCTTGGCCAAGCCCTTTCTCAACAGATGCTTGGCCGACTCTTCCAAACTTTTGGACAAAAACGCGCGCACCGCGTAATAGCCCGTGTCCGCCGCGTCATCGGCGCGGGACTTGCCGCCCAGCGCGAACACTTCCAAACACGCCAGCTTGGCACGGGGATCTTGCAAGTCTTCGCCGTGTTCGCGGGCGGTGGCGGCGATGGCGCGCAGCATCAGGGTGGCGGAAATAGGGAGTTCCACCGCCAAACTCGCGATGCCGAAGCTCCCTCCCACCGCACCGCTCAATCCCACCAGAAATTTATGCGAACGCTTGGGCACCCGTCTGGTGCTTTGGGCCGACAAGGTCAAGAGCGCGGCGTCCAAGGACCGATTGAGGGCTTCCCGGGTCAAGCGGGTGATCGGTTTGACCCAATCTTCCGGTAGATTGGCCAACGCTTTTTCCACCGGCATTCCGATATAATTGGACAGACGCGCGGCCAATCCCGGATTTTCCAGAAACCGCACCGCTTCCGCCAATTGCTGGTAATCCGAGGCCGCCAGTGGCGCCCGTTGCCATTGCACCGGTGGTTGTTCCGCGGGCAAAGCAATGATTTCGTTCATAATGTCTATCTCAGTATGTGTGGCCGATACTTTTTGACCGTCTCCGGGGAAGAAATACGCCGACGCTTCGGCTGTGTCAATGCGGTCGAGTGGCCGCCGCGCTACAACATCGCCCCGAGCCAGCCGATTCCCATGGCGATCACTCCGGACGACCCGGCGAGCGGAAGACGTCTGACCTTCGCCCGCTGGGGTTTGATCCCGTTCTGGTCCCGGGACGAATCGATCGGCAGGCGGCTGATCAACGCCCGCGCCGAAACCCTGGCCGAGCGCCCTGCGTTCCGGGAGGCTTTGCGTCGCCGCCGGTGCCTAATTCCGGCCGAAGGTTTCTATGAGTGGCAGCGGACCGAGCGCCGCAAACAAGCCTATGCCATCCGTCGCCGCGACGGGGATTTGATCGCTTTCGCCGGTTTGTGGGAAAGCTGGCGCCACCCCCGAAGCGGAGAAGAAATCGTCTCGTGCGTGATCATCACCACCGCCGCCAACCGGACGATTAGTCCCCTCCACCGACGGATGCCGGCCATTCTGGAGGAAAACGCCCGGGATGCGTGGCTCGATCCGACCGATACCTCCGCGCAAAATCTGCTCGCCCCCTGCGGGGACGCTATTTTGGAGATCCAGCCGGTCAGCGCTTACATCAATAATCCCCGCCACGACGATCCCCGCTGTTTGGAACCCCTCCACCCAAACGAAAGCTTATTCGGTTAGAAACTGACGACATTCATTCCAGATCCAAATGGCCTTTCAGCAGCAGTCGCTCGTAACCTCGCCGTCTTCGACTGCGATCGAGGCTCCGGAGCATCTCCCGTCCTTCCTCATGAGACCGACAAGGAACGTGCATCACCCGACCCAGTCTCCCGCCGCGCTGCCCCCACACCCGGGTCACCACCCAGTCGCCCCATAAATCCTGATGGAGATGGGCTTCGTAATAGCGGCTGTCTTTTTCCCAGCGCAATTTGATCCAATCCTGGAGCACCGAATCCATTTCACACCCGAATCAAGCGATAGGTCGGCTCATAATGCTCGGCCAGGCGCATCCGTTTCTGGGCGACCAGTTCGACCAACAGATTTTCCAGCGGCTCGAGTATCTTGCGATGGCCTCGAATTTCAAACGGACCCAACCGTTCCACTTGCGAGATTCCTTGCTCTTTGACGTTGGCGGCAACGATCCCGGAAAACGCCCGGCGCAGTTCCGCCGCCAATTCGTGGGACGGCAGCTCGGCCAACAGGCGCAATTCGGCCATACTGGCGTGGGTCGGTTCGAAAGGTCGCTGAAAAGCGGGATCGATCATCAAGCGCCAATTGAAATAGTAGGCGTCGTGAGTTCGGTGACGATAGCGATGGACCGCTTCCATACCGGCGCGCAGAGTACGCGCCACTTCCTCCGGATCGCCGATGATCACCCGATAATAGTCGCGGACTTTTTCTCCCAAGGTCGCTCGGAGAAATTCGTCGATGCGGTAAAAATATTCAGCGCTTTCCGCCGGACCGGTGAAAACCAGGGGATAAGGCAGATCGGCATTGGCCGGATGGAGGAGAATGCCCAAAATATAGAGAATTTCCTCGAACGTCCCCACCCCGCCGGGGAAAACCACGATCCCATGGCCGACTCGCACGAACGCTTCCAAGCGTTTTTCGATGTCGGGCATGATCACCAGGGAATTGACGATGGGATTGGGCGGTTCGGCGGCGATGATCCCCGGCTCCGAAATGCCCAGATAGCGCCCGCCCCGGACGCGCTGTTTGGCATGACCGATGGTCGCCCCTTTCATGGGACCCTTCATCGCGCCGGGACCGCAGCCGGTGCAAATGTTAAGGCCGCGCAGGCCCAACTCGTAACCGACCCGCTTGCTGTAATCGTATTCGGTCTCGCCGATCGCGTGACCGCCCCAGCATACCACCATGTCGGGCGGTTGCTGGGGGATCAAGACTTGCGCGTTGCGTAGAATATGAAACGCCGCATCGGTGATGTCGCTGGACTGGTTTAAATCGAACGACCCGCTTTCGATGACCTGTTGATTGGTGTAGACGATATCGCGCAATACCGCGAACAAATGCTCCCGGATCCCCCGGATCATCCGGCCGTCGACGAAGGCCGAAGCGGGTGCGTTGATCAACTCCAGTTTGATGCCTCGTTCCTGCTCGCGAATATGAATGGCGAAATTTCGGTATTGCTCGAAGACCGCTTTGGAGTTGTCCACCACGTTGCCGCTGTTGAGCACCGCCAAGGCGCACTTTCGGAAAGTCTCGAATAATTCGGTATGGGCGCTGTCGAGCAGGTGGCTGATTTCCTTCTTGGAAAGCAGTTCCAAAGTGCCCTCGGGAACGATTTGTACAGGTCCCGAAACCAGGGGAGGGGAACTCTCTTTCATGGGGTGACTCCTTAACTGACCTATCGATCACCGAGCAACCAAGCCGGCAACGTAAAGGGAAACAATTGCTATCGTACGCCGATATTTTCAACAACTTGTGGATAACTTTGTGGAAAAAGTGCACATAAACGGGTGAACTATCCACACTTCATCCGGAAAGTTATTTTTTTTATAATTAAATCAAATAGTTGAAATTATCAATCCATTTTCATTTTCTGTGGATAACTTGCGGAAATCATGAGCTGATCTCTGTTTGGAACGGGATTCGAATTTTTTGAATACAATATCCACATTTCCTGTGGATAAGTTTGTGAATAAATTGCTGATAGTTGGCTCTAGCGGGCGTCTTTTCTGGACTGTCTTCAAATTGTAAAAAAATTTACCAAGCACCTAAAAAACACGAGCAATCAATCACTTGAAAAAAGTCAAGAAACAATACGTAGACCTTCCAATCGTCTTGACAAGCTGTTTTTCACAATATTTTGAAATTGTGCATAACTTCCCGGACCAAGCGCCGATGAGCTTGCTTCGGGGCAGATCTCAGCAAGACAAATCGGCAAAGAAGCCGATTGGGACGCACACCATAGCGTATTCAGCGGCTTTGGCTCGGCGATTAGCAACAATCGCTAACTTTGTCGGTTTTCCCGTCGTCTTTCCCGCGCCGTCACCGCGGCCAAATCGCGCAATTGTTCCGCCAACAAATCGATCAAATCGTCCAAGGCGACGATGCCCACCAATTCCCCCTCCGTATTCACGACGGGCAAACGACGGATGCCGAGGCCGCGCATTCGCTCGGCGCAGGGATAGGTTTCCTCACCTTCATTGACGGTTTCCACCCCCGCGCTCATCACATCGGCCACGTTTAAACGGGAAGGATCCAGTTTCCCGGCCAGCACTTTGACCACCATATCGCGGTCGGTCAAAATTCCCACCGGAACCCTTTGTCCCTCTCGCTCCTCGACCACCACCACGTCTCCCACGTGATGTTGGCGCATCAATTGGGCGGCGACGATCACGTTCTCGTCTTTATGCACGATCACCACTTCTCGATTGCAGATTTCACCGATCGTCATCGTTTCTCTCCCCGAACATTTTATCTCTATCGCGATCCAAGATATGCTTGAACCATGATGCGGTGGTTTCTCGTGGTCATCGTGACCCTGATGGTTGGTTTGATCTTCGTAGAATTCAGGCCGAAACGTCCGGTGGCGGAGCAGACCCCGGTCCTCGCCCGGTGGGTGGATTGGGATGCGTTTCCGCCGCTGCCCGATCGTCCTTTACGCTTTCCCCGCGATCATGGCGGACACGCCGAGGCCCCGCTGGAAACCTGGCAACTCCAAGGCATCCTCACCACCTCCACCGGAAAGCGCCTGGGCTTTCAACTGCACATTTTCGCCCTGGGCCTCCGGCCGGGCGCTCCCCAACGCCCATCGGCGTGGGCAAGTCACCGCTATTTTCTGGCCTATTTTACGCGAACCGACCCCGATGCAAAGACGTTCCATGTCGAACGCCGTTACCAGCGGGCCGCCCTCGGATTGAGCGGTGCGGCGGAAGATCGGGTCTGGGTGGACGATTGGATATGGGAATTTAATTCGGATCGGCTACGGTTTAAAGCCGGTCAACGAGGGAATTACTTGAAACTCGCGTTGAAAATATCCAACCCGCCGATCGCCCCTCCGGATAACCCCGCCAATCTCCGCGTTTATCAATTCCCACAAATAAGCGTCCAAGGCAGCTGGGGAAAAGAGCCGGTTTCCGGCAACGTCTGGCTACAACACGCATGGGGAGCCATCCCCTTACCCGGCGGCCCGGTGAGCTTGCACCGCTTTCAGCTGCAAATGGAAAAGGGGGGCAATCTTCTCTGCCTTCAACTCCAGCGCTCCGACACCGCTATTCCCGGCCCCGTCCAATGTTTCTGGACAGAACGGGGGGAAGCGCAAAAACGCCTGACCGAGGTTCGGATCACGCCCATTTCCCGATGGCGCAGCCCCGAGGGACAAATCTATCCCATCGCCTGGCGTCTGGAGAGCTCTCTCCTCGACTTGGATATCGAGGCAGTCCTCCCCGATCAGCGCATCGGCGGAGCGCTGCCTTTTTGGAGCGGCTGGGTCCGGGTACGGGGAAGAGGAGGACAGGGAGGCGAGGGTTTCGTACAGATTATCGGCCGGACAGAGGAGGTGGAATCATGATGCGTATCTGGCTTGGAAATCGCTTTGCGCCCACCCTTTTTTACGTTGGGGTGATACTGATCGGCAGCGCCTGTCAACAGGAGGATCAACCCACTTACTCGTCCTTGGGACCGATCCCCCCTTCGCCTCAACGCGCCGGCGATCCGGCCCGGGGACGCGAGGCGCTCCTCAACGAGCCTTATATTACCTGCGGAATGCCGGAAACGGCCTATCGCAAAATCGCCCCCGAGCCCCCGCCCGAAACCTTGCTGGCCGAACGCCGCGGGCGCAACGCCGAATTGCCCTATTATTTGACCCATTACCGAACCCCGGACGGCGTGGATTTGGTGGTTTCCAACTGTCTCAACTGCCACGCGGCCTTCATCGCCGACCGCTTTATTATAGGGCTGGGCAACGAACAGCGGGATTTCACCGGGGATTCGCGCGTAAGCGTGGAAAGCGTCGGCCTGTATTTGAGCGATCCCGAGGAAATCGAACACTGGCGCCGCTGGGCCGATATCATCACCGCCGTGGCTCCGTATATGATGACCGATACCGTAGGTGTCAATCCGGCCATCAATCTCACCTTGGCGCTGATGGCCCACCGCGATCCCGTCACCTTGGACTGGTCCGCTGAACCTTTGATGGAACCGCCGCCGGAAAACCCTCTGCCGGTAAGTGTGCCGCCTTGGTGGCGCTTGGCCAAGAAAAACGCCCTGTATAACACCTCGGAAGGGCGGGGCGACCACGCCCGGGCGATGATGCTGGGGGCGATCCTTTGTGCCAACGATGTGGAAACCCTCGAAAAGATCGATCGCTATGCCCCCGACATTCGGGCCTTTTTCGCCAGCATCGAGCCGCCCTCATTCCCCTGGTCGATCGACAACGAATTGGCACTGGAGGGCCAAACCGTCTTCGAAACCCATTGCAGCGCTTGCCACGGCACTTACGGGGAGAACGACCGCTACCCCAACCTGGTGGTGGGTTTGGACGTCGTGGGTACCGATCCGCTCCAGGCCCGGTCTGCCACCGACGGCAGCAGCGATCGCTTCATCAAATGGTTCAACCGCTCCTTTTTCGGCCGGTTGAGTCGGGCCGCCCCGGCCCCGGGCTACGTGCCGCCGCCCTTGGACGGCATCTGGGCCACCGCGCCCTTTCTGCACAACGGTTCCATTCCGACCCTGGCGGCGCTGCTGGACAGCCGAATTCGGCCCACCTATTGGGTGCGCAGTTTCGACCGCGACGACTATGACCCGAGTACGGTCGGCTGGCGGTATCGCGAGCTTTCCTACGGCAAGCCAGCCGCCCGCGACGAAACCGAGCGCAAGCGGCTGTACGACACCACCTTGCCGGGTTATTCCAATGCGGGCCATACCTTCGGAGACGACCTGACCGATCGCCAACGGAAGGCATTGTTGGAATACTTGAAAACCCTGTGAAACCTCATTCGCAGCGCAGCGCTTCGGCGGGATGGGTGCGGGCCATCTTCCAGGCGGGATACAATCCGGCCAGCAACCCCGCCAACAAGGCCAAGAACACCCCTTGGAAGAGGGGTTCCCAATTCAAGCTCATGGACAAGGTCCAGCCGAAAGCCCGCCGGTTGATCACCTCGGTCAGAATGCCGCCGATCAGGATTCCGGTCGGGCAAGCCAAAACCCCGGCGATCCCCGCCAACAGTCCCGTCTCCGCCAAGACCTGAGTCCACAATTGGGCCGGCGTCAATCCCAGCGCCCGAACCACGCCCAACTCGTGGGTGCGTTCCAGCTGCAGCGCCAACAAGGCACTGAATACGCCGACGAAGGCCACCGCCGTGGCCAGCCAGCGCAGCACAGCGGTCACCGCAAAGGCTTGGTCGAATATTTCCATGGACATTCGAAGGAGCGCCCGGTTGTCGAGGATTTCCAGATCGGTGCCCGGATTTAAAGCGCGAATGCGCCGATCGACGACGTCGACATCCGCTTCGGATGTCAGATAGACCCAGTAAGTGGAAACCCCCGGATCGTCCCAGAACCGATCATAGGTGGCTCGGCTCATGGCGACGATGCCCCGACCCGCGTTGTAATCCTCGTAGACCGCGATGACCGAGAATTGGCGAACGCTGCGAGCAGTGGGCAAGAATAGGCTTTCACCGGCGTGGATGCCGTTGAGATTGGCAAACGCTTCCGACACCATGACCCCCTGATGGGATTGAAAAGCCGGCCAGGGATTGTCCCCGGCTGTTTCCACCAGTTCGAAGGTGGCAAACGCCGCAGGAGAAAGGTCATACGCGTTGATGCGGAGAAAGCCTTGGTCGGTGGTCTGACGCAGGTAGCGGACACTCCCCACATCAACCACACCGGGAAGCTCGGCGATTCGATCGCCGAGCTCGTCGGGAAGGGGAGAGCGGTCGCCACTACCCGGGCGATAAACATAGAAGTCGGCATCCAAGCGCTGTTCAAGCCAGCTCGCCACCGAATCCCGGAAACTTTGAATCATCAGGGTCATCCCGAGGGTGGTGGCGATGGCCACCATCAGGGCCGCCGCAGCCACCCCGGTCCGACTCAAGGAAGCGACTACCGAGCGAACCGGCATCCTTCCCGCTACACCGAACAAGCAACCA
Source organism: Methylohalobius crimeensis 10Ki (assembly GCF_000421465.1). NCBI lineage: Bacteria > Pseudomonadati > Pseudomonadota > Gammaproteobacteria > Methylococcales > Methylothermaceae > Methylohalobius > Methylohalobius crimeensis. Next base: position 719,883 of record NZ_ATXB01000002.1, on the reverse strand, counting down.
CCGACAGGCTGCAGAAATCCGCAAAATCCCCATGTCATGAGCGGGACCAAGAAGGCACACCCCAAAACCATCGCCGTTAGGGCGAGGAGACCGCTTACCAAGCTGTCGGAAAAGCGAAGCAGACCCCATCCCGAAATCAGCAGGATCAATCCCCCCAAGGCGACTCCCCCTACCCGCCGGCGGTTTCGACTCTCCTGGAGCGAGCGGGACATCACCGTCACCGGCTGAACTCGGGAGGCCTCCACGGCCGGTTTCCACGCCGCCGCCAAGGTGGCGCCCACCCCCAGGAGAAACCCCTTGGCCAACAACCCGGGCGACAATGTCAATTCCGCGGTGGGAAGGGGAAAATACACATCGTTGAGGGTTCGAGCCAACAAGGCCAACATAAGCCGTCCCAAAAAAATGCCCGCCGCCAGTCCCAGTAAACTTCCCACCCCCCCCAAAAATGCCGTCTCCCACAGCACCTGGGCCTGGATCTCCCTTCGCGTCACTCCCAAGACTCTAAGGATTCCAAATAAACGGCGGCGCTGGACGGTCATGAAACCGATCATGTTATAAATCAGAAATATTCCCACCAGCAGCGACAATAGGCTAAGGGCGGTCAAATTGGTATAAAAGGCCTCCGTCATGCGTTGTACCGAAACGCTGCCCGCCTCCCGGGTCATCCATTCCACCCCGGTCGGCAGCAGCGCTTTCAGTGCTTGAATTTCGGCGGGATCGGAGGCAATCACATCGATGGCAGTCAAATGTCCCGATGCCTGGAATATCTCCTGGGCGGTGGCCAGATCGGCAATCAGGGTTAAGCCCGGGGAACGCCGTTCGGATTCGAACCAGCCGACCGGCTTCAGGCTAAAGTGCACACTGCCGGCACGGACATCCAAGCCATGATCCAGCGCGAGTCCCAGCGCTTCCCCGGTCTTGCGATCCGACAATACGGCTCCGGGTTCCAACAGCAACCGACGCCAGATAGCAGCGGAAATTTCTCCTTTACCATCCATCCAAGCCGGAGCGAAACGAAGTTCGGCCAAAGGGTCGACACCCACCAATTTTAGACTGCGGCCGCTTTCAAGCAATACCACCGAACCTTCCAACACCGGTCTCAAAGACGCGAAACCGGCTCGGCGCAGATCGCGGTACAGGGAATCGGGCACGCCCCCGGGTGCGGTAATCCGATGAGTCGCCCGGCCGAACAAGGCTTCCGTGGCCCGCTGGAAGGACTGCAGTGCGCTGGATTTGGCCAGATCGACGGAAACCACCACCGCGACTCCCAACAGGACACCTAACAAGGCCAGGAGAAGCTGCCAAGGATGGCGCGTCAGGAACCGGGCGCCAGCCTGCCACAACAAGGAATTCATGAAGCCCGGGTTGTCAAACGACCCTTGCCGATGGCGAGGGTGCGATCGGCCAATCCCACAACCTCCCGGCTATGGGTCGCCATGATCAAGGTGCGGCCGCGTTCGCGTACCACGGTATCGAGGATTTCGAGTACCTCGCCACCGGTCTCCAAGTCCAAATTGCCGGTGGGTTCGTCGGCGAGAATGATTTCGGGATCGTGGATCAAAGCGCGGGCGATCGCCACGCGTTGTTGCTCGCCTCCCGACAAACGGTCGGGGAAAGTATTGCCGCGGCCCTCCAATCCCAGCCGGGAGAGGAGAGCGAGAGATTCAATCCGAGCGTTTTTTCCCGACGATCCATTGAGTTCCAAAGGCAGCAGCACGTTTTCCAACGCCGTCAAAGTGGGAATGAGATTGAACTGTTGAAACACGAACCCCAAATGACGCCGCCTGAACAATGTACGCTTCCGCTCGGACAGACGGCTGAGGGGATGTTGCCATACCTCGATCTCCCCCCGGTCGGGAATATCGATACCAGAGATCAAATTAAGCAAAGTCGATTTTCCCGAACCGCTCCGGCCCAACAGAACCACGAATTCCCCCGCCGGAATGCGTAGATCCAGATCCCTGAAAATCCAGTGCCTGCGACCTGCCTCGAGATAGGATTTGCCCAATTGTTGGAGCCTGACTGCAATCATGAATATGCTCGAGAAACCGGCTGAATGACCTATCCTTGGAAAGAAAACCCATTTAGGAGCCATTTGGTGGAACCCTCTGCCACCCAATCCAAAATTATACTGGGTCATTTGCAAGAGGAGGGGATTAAAAAATCGATCAGGCCCAGTTGACCGCCGTCCACCAAGCAGACATCTCGGCCATTTGCGGCAAGCCTTTCGAACCGGAGAATCTGAAGGCGATGATCTTACCAACTTTTGGATTAAACGGGATCGATAGCAGGGGAGGGGGGATATTAACAACGCGCAAAAGAAAACCCCCTAAGGGGGCTGTCCTTAGGGGGTTTTGGGATAGGTGCCTGGCGGTGCCCTACT